>NZ_NOZJ01000024.1:0-1391 GCF_002259095.1 Rhodococcus sp. 05-2254-2
GCCTCGAACACCTTCGGGTCGACGAGGGTGGAGACGTCGCCGAGTTCGCGGCCCTCGGCCACGTCGCGCAGTAGGCGACGCATGATCTTGCCGGATCGCGTCTTCGGCAGCTCGGGCACGATGGAGATCTCGCGTGGCCGGGCGATCGGTGAAATCTCCTTGGAGACCTGAGCTTTGAGCTCCGCGATCAACGCGTCGCCGGTGTTCTCCTCGCCGGCCCGCAGGATGACGAATGCGACGATGCCCTGACCGGTGGTGTCGTCGGCGGCACCGACCACCGCGGCCTCGGCGACACTGTGATGGGTGACCAGTGCCGATTCCACCTCGGAGGTGGAGATGCGGTGGCCCGAGACGTTCATGACGTCGTCGACGCGGCCGAGGACCCACAGTGCGCCGTCCTCGTCGTACTTGGCACCGTCACCGGCGAAGTACCAGCCTTCTTCGGCGTAGCGGGACCAGTAGGTGTCCTTGTAGCGGTCCATGTCGCCCCAGATGCCGCGCAGCATCGCCGGCCAGGGCTCGTCGAGCACGAGATATCCGTTGCCGCCGTTGCCGAGTGGCTTGGCGTCGTCGTCGACGATCTTGGCGCAGATGCCCGGTAGCGGGGTCATTGCGGAGCCGGGCTTGGTGGAGGTGACGCCGGGCAGTGGGGAGATCATGATCGCGCCGGTCTCGGTCTGCCACCAGGTGTCGACGATCGGTGCGGTGCCGCCACCGACGACGTCGCGGAACCAACGCCACGCCTCGGGGTTGATGGGCTCGCCGACGGAGCCGAGCAGACGGATCGAGCTCAGATCGTGGGCCTCGGGAATCTCCTTGCCCCACTTCATGAATGTTCGAACGAGGGTGGGGGAGGTGTAGTAGATCGAGACCTTGTACTTCTCGATGACGTTCCAATGCCGGTGCTCGTCGGGCGAATTGGGCGTGCCCTCGTAGACGACCTGCGTTGCGCGGTTCGAGAGCGGGCCGTAGACGATGTAGGAGTGTCCGGTGACCCAGCCGATGTCGGCGGTGCACCAGTAGACGTCCTTGCCTGCCTTGTGGTCGAAGACGTTGTGGTGGGTGTACGAGGTCTGCGTCAGGTAGCCGCCGGAGGTATGGATGATGCCCTTCGGCTTACCCGTCGTGCCGGAGGTGTACAGGATGAACAGCGGGTGCTCGGCCGGGAAGGGCTGTGCCTCATGCTCTTTCGACGCCTTCTCGACGGTCTCGTGCCACCACAGGTCGCGTCCGTCGGTCCACGAGACCTCGGAGTCGGTGCGCTTGACGACGAGCACATGTTCGACTGACGCGGCAGCGTTCTCGAATGCACTGCCGGCGGCGCCGTCGACGGCTTCGTCGACGGTGTCCTTGATGGGAGCGGGCTTGCCGCGTCGCCACTGACCGTCGGT